>NZ_JBYVNY010000003.1:0-24795 GCF_058146105.1 Sporacetigenium sp. TC11
GGTAAGACCCCAGAAAGACTATCTGGTTGATAGGTTCAAGGTGTAAGTTCAGTAATGGATTTAGCTTATGAATACTAATAGGTCGAGGACTTGACCATTAATATGCTGTTTAGTTTTGAAATTGCTAACTAATTTCAAACTACATGCGGGTGTAGCTCAACGGTAGAGTTCTGGCCTTCCAAGCCAGCTGCGAGGGTTCGATTCCCTTCACCCGCTCCAATAAAGATTATGTGGTTACAATAGCAAGGAGGATACACCTGTTCCCATTCCGAACACAGAAGTTAAGCTCCTTAGCGCCGATGGTACTTGGTGGGAAGCTGCCTGGGAGAGTAGGACGTAGCCGCGTAATTTTTTTTTGTATTTAAAAAAATATTTACAAGCTGTCACTATTTTAAGTGATTTTTAATAAAATAGTTAAAAGACCTTAATTAAGGTTGATTGAAGGTGACAGCATGGTAAAAATACTAGATATAGGTGGAAACTTATTTTTTAGAATAGTAGAGTTAATAATTTTGGCAACAATATATTTTTATGTATTTCCAGTTAGTTCTATTATTATTAACATTGGTTTTATATTTAGTATAGCATTTTACAGTATATTTTTTTACTATGGATATAAATCTAAAATGGGATTTACAAAGGGATTGTTAATAGGAGCAGTAGGATCTTTAGTTGCATTCACATTTGGTTTTTTTGCCTTATATCTTTATTTAGTTTCAGATCAACCAGCCACTGCTATATGGCTTATGTATCCATGGATAGCTCCAACAATATCAATAACTAAGATATTACCTAATAGTATAAATGATTTTTATCCTATAATATCTGTTTCTATATCTATATTATTAACTGGTATAGGAAGTTGGATAGGGAAAATAAAATAACAATAAAATACCTAAGCTCTTTTAAAAAGAGCTTAGGTATTTTTTATTGTAAAATAGTGATAAGATATAGATATTATAAGAATAATTATAAATCCTATCAACTACAAAGAGTTATATAAGTCGAAAGTATGTTCTGGGAGTATGTTATAATTAAATAAGACAATAATTAATATAGGTGATAATAATGAAATATATAATAGAAGGAAAAATAAGAAGTGGTAAAACCGGCAATGCAATAAACAAATACAAAGAGCTTATAAATAACAAAATTCCAAGTGAAGAAATACTAGTATTAATAGCTAATAGAAATTCAAAATTAAGATGGAGTAAAGAATTTGACTTTGAAATTTCTAGTGCTTTAAATGTATATACATATACCGGACTTATTCAAAAAGAGGTAGTTAAATATTGGCCAATAATATGCTCTAATTGTAATTATATAAAAAAACATAATATAAGACCAAAATTTATAACAAATAATTTAAGTGAATATATAGTTCACAGTTTTGTTGAAAATTATAGAGATATTAAAGGCTATTTTGGTGAAGTTACAGCTTCAAACTACCATATAACGAATAGTATATTATTCAATATAAATAAAGCATCACAGGGGCAAATACCTTTTGAAGAAATAGGAGATAGAATCTATTATTCCAAAGAAAATAAAGAAACAATATCAAAATCTACTTACAGAGAAATGGATGAAATGATAAACTTATACATTGAGGAAATGTTAGGAAATGGAATAATAGATTATTCTCTTAGCGTTTATTTGTATAACAATTACTTATCAAATGATGAAGCATATAAAGCTAACTTAAATAAAAGTATAAAGTATCTTATAGTAGATGACTTAGAAACATGTTCAGTATCCCAAGTAGATTTTATAGATAGTATTATTGATAATCTAAGTGAAGTATATATGTATATAAATCCATTAGGAGATTATACAAGCTTTAGTGGTGTAGATATTAATTATATATATAAAAAATTATATAGCAAATGTGAATTAATAAAGCTAGGAGATACAACTGATAATACAATTTTTAATAATATAGCGCAAGTGGCACATGAATTAGCATTACAAGAAGATATAAATCACAACCTACTAAAAACTATAGATATAGAAAAACATATAGAAATTGATGTATCTAATCAATTACATAGTGAAATGGTATCTAGTATATGTAATAAAGTTATAGAGTTAATAAATAGCGGGGTGAACCCAAGTAATATAGCTATAATATCTCCAATTAATGACATAACTTTAGACTACCAACTAGAAAACATATTAGCTAAAAATAATATAAGTTTACACAATACTAAAAAAGATAGAAGAATTATAGATTACCCCTATGCTCACGCATTAATGGTAGGTGCTTGTCTATTTTATAATTGTGAGAATTTATTAAATGAACAAGATCTAATAAATTTTTATTCTATATTGTTTAATATAAATAAAATAAAAGCCTCAAAAATTATTAGAGGTGAATTAGATTCAAAAGAATACGATGATTTTAAACTTTGGATTAAAAGTAAGAAAAATGATGATGTAAATATCTATGAATTTTTAAGAAGATTTTATTTAGAAAAACTAATTATGCTTAAAAATGGACGGGAAAACATAGAGATATGTAAAAAGCTAATAGAAGAAAGTGAAAAGTTTATAAATATATTAAAAGATTTAAAGATAAAACAAAATAATAGTTATGAACATATATTTATTGATTGTTTAAAGAGAAATATAAAGGATTATTATACAATTGGCGATATTGAAGAATTAGAAACTAAAGAATGTGTTATCTTAACCACACCATATAATTATTTGAGTTCTAATATAAATAGTGATATTCAAATGTGGGTTGATATAACTAATAATACATGGAATATGAAAAATGAAAAAGAATTATCTAACGTTCATGTATTGAGAAAAACACATAAAGAAAAATCTTTGTATAGTGAAGAAATGGAAGCTGGATATAAAAGATACTATCTAGCCAATACACTAAATTGTTTACTAAGAAAGTGTAATAAAAAGGTGTATGCCTATGGAAGTGAATATACAGTAAATGGGTATGTACAAGAAAGTTTATTATATACTGTTTTACTAAGACTTATAAATAAAGGTGAGTAATATGAATGTTATAAATTATAGAGAAGACCAAATACCTATTATTAATTATGAAGGTGGAACTATGGCAGTTCCAGCTGTTCCTGGAGCAGGAAAAACATTTATAGTTACAAACTTAGTAGCTAAACTTATAGAAGAAAAAAAGCACAAACCTGGTAAGATACTTATACTTACTTATATGAACAGTGCAGTAAATAACTTCAAAGGGAGAATAGGTAAGATACTTCAAGAAAGAGATATAAAAGAAAGTAATTCTTATGAAGTAATGACAATACATTCCCTGGCAGTTAAGATAATAAAAGAAAAGCCAGATACAGTTATGTTAAACGAAGAGTTTAGCATAGTTGATGACCTTAAAAAGTATCTGATATTAAATGAATGCATCCAAAATTGGAGAAATAACGGTGGAGATAGAATATTTAAATGGTTTCTCAAGGAACAAAAAGATGCTAAATGGATACAAATATCTTATGAAAGTTGGGAAAAGGGGTTCTTTGATGTAGTAAGTGCTATTATAAGTGACCTTAAATATAAAGATATATCACCTCAAACTCTAAAAGAAATAGCATGGGATGATAATAATTATAAGGGTTTTTTAAGATGTATTGCACCTATTTATTATGAATACGATAAAAAGTTAAAATCCCATGGACTATTGGATTATGACGATCTACTTATATTAGGATACAAGGCATTAAAAAGTGATACAACATTAAGAGAAAAATTCCAAAAAAGGTATACATATATATTTGAAGATGAATGTCAGGATTCTAATGAAATACAAGGAAAGATATTAAAGTTAATATATGAAAATAATAATAACATAGTTAGAGTTGGAGATGTAAATCAAAGTATAAACGGAACATTTTCATCATCAGATCCTAAGTTCTTTAAAGAATTCATGAAAAAAGCAGATGTCTGTTATAAGATGGACATGTCTAATAGAAGCTCAAAAGATATAATAGAACTTGCCAATAATCTTGTAACTTATGTTAGAAGTAGTTTGCTTGAAATAAAATGCAAAGATGCACTTCAAGATATGAACATAAGAACTGTACCTAAGGGCATGGGGTATAAGGAAAATCCTGAGCCATCAAAATATGGAGTAAACTACAAGTGGTATAAATCATGGGAAGATGAAATAATAAAAACTGTTAAAAATATAAAGTGGATTAAAGAAAACTATAAAGATAAAAGTATAGGAATATTAGTTCCTTATAATTCTCAAATAAAAGAAGTCGGAGAAATATTGACCAATGAAAATATTGAATTTGATGAACTTTCATCAAATTCCGCTCAAAGAAGAAAAGTAATAAATTATGTTGGATATATATTAGATTTCGTATATAACTGCTATGACATAGAAAAATTACTTTGGGTTCTAGATAAAATATTTATTAATACTGATAACAAAATAAGTAGAGAAGAGTTATTAAGATTTTTAGGTGAATATACAAGTGAAACTATATTATATGATTTAGATAATATATTAGAAAATATAGGAATAGATCCAAATGAGGAAATATATAAAGATTTAGTAAACGGAATAAATACTTTACGAGATATATTAGAATATCCATCAATAAAGATAGATGAGTTTGTCCTTTATATAGGAAGCAAATTAGATATAAATATACAAGAAAAGGCTATGGTAGATTACTTGTCTTATTATGTTAAGTATCTAAGCTTAGATAACTTAAATATGAGTATAAAAGATGTGTATGAAATACTTTTAGATGATAGAAATAGGGTATTTAATTATATAAGCGATATAATATATGAAATGAATGGATATGAGCCTAAGCCTGGAGGAATAACTGTTTGTACTTATCATAAGTCAAAGGGAATGGAATGGGATTGTGTTTTTTTATTGGACTTAACAGACTTTAAATTCCCGGATAATACTAAACAAAAATTCCAAGGAGAACATTGGTATTTAAAAGATAAGTGGAAAAATCCAGTTGCAATAGGCAAATCAGAAATAGACTCTATAATTACAGGGGATAGACATGAGGACTATCTAGAAAAACACAAAATAGAAATAATAAATGAAAAAATAAGGTTACTATATGTAGGAATAACAAGAGCAAAGGAATTTTTGATATTGTCAGGTCATGAGCTAAACAATCAAAAGAAAAAACAAAACCCTTGTATATACTATAGAAACTTAAGCAGATATATAAACACTAAAAGAGGTGAAGCTAATTAATGGATAAAAGAAAGTTAAACAGTTTTTATTACAGCCAAAATTCAATTAATACATTCAAAAGCTGTCCTCTAAAGTTTAAATATAAATATATAGAAAATATAAATTGGAAAAGCGATGATATAGAAAATAGAGATTACTATGAAAGTCTAGAAATGGGAACTGAGTTTCACCTTGTTTGTGAAAGGTACTTTGACAACATACCTACAGGGTTAAGCAATGAAACTAAATATGAAAAATTCATAAAATGGCTAGATAAAATAAAAGAACTTATACCAATAGATGATAATGACAAATATATACCTGAATATGAAATAAGATACAAAAAAGATGATATAAAATTACAGGCAAAATACGATTTAGTAGTTATAAAAGAAAATAAGGTAGAGATTTGGGATTGGAAAACAGAAAATAGAAAACTAACATATAAAAATGCTGAAAGTAGAATTCAAACTATTGTATACTTATATGTTTTAGGAGAATCGTTAAAAATCTTATTTAATAAAAATATACCTTATGAAAATATAACTATGAACTATTATCAGCCTGATTATATGGACGATCCTATATCGATAAAATACAGTTTGCAAAAAAGAAAGTCTTATGAAGAAAAGCTTAAATTTTATATAAATACAATAACATATAGCGACTTTTATATTCAAGACAATGAACTTCAAAATAATAAACATTGTAGTTTTTGTGAATTTAATAAACTTTGTAATAACAAAGACATAAGCTACAACTATAATGAGGATGTGATAGAGTGAGTTTGAAATTTATATACGGTAGATCGGGAAGCGGAAAAACTACATATTGTATAGAAGAAATAAAAAATAAATTAAAAGAAGATAAGAAGACACCTTTAATATTGTTAGTTCCAGAACAATACACATTCCAAGCAGAAAAAAGACTTAGTGAGCATATAGATAAAGATCCTTATTTTAGAGCTAGAGTGCTTAGTTTTAAAACAATGAGCAATATTGTGTTTACTGAATGTGGAGGATTAACTCATGTATATATGGAACCTGGTGGAAGGGTTATGCTAATATACAAAATAATAGAAAAGTTAAAAGACGAATTAAAGATATTTTCAACTGCTGCATCTCAACAAGGATTTATAAGCAATATATCAGATATTATATCAGAACTTAAGCAATATAAAATAAGTCCTGAGGAACTTAGAATTGCATCTGCTGATATGGAAAATGAATTTTTAAAATCAAAATTACAAGATATAAGCAAAATATATGAGGAATTTGAAAATAGATTACATGAAAAATATATAGATTCCCAAGATGCACTTGATATGTTAGCTAAAAAATTTGAAGACTGCGCTTATTTTAATGGTGCGGAAATATATATAGATGAGTTCACTGGATTTACTCCGAGCCAATATGGTGTAGTAGAAAAATTGCTACAAAAAACAGATGTAAATATAACATTAGTTACAGATACACTACACAATGGGGGAAGTTATGATAAAACTGAAGTTTTTGCACGTACAAATTTTACTGAAGATAAACTTGTAAAATTATGTTCTAAAATAAATGTTAAAATTGAAAAACCTATAAACTTAAATGAAAATGATTTAGTAAGATATAAAGATAATATAGAACTTAGCCATTTAGAAAAATATTACCATGCTTATCCATATAGAACATATAAAAATGAAACAAACAATGTATGTATATTTGAATCTACTAACTTATACAGCGAAGTAGAAGAAACGGCCAAGGATATAATAAGACTAGTCAGGGATAAGAACATAAGATACAGAGATATAACTGTTGCAACTAGAGATTTAAATAGATATTCAAATCTTATAGAATCTATATTTAATGAATACGACATACCTTCATTCATAGATGAAAAAAGAGAAGTAAAAAGTAATCCAATAGTAGTTATTATTGTATCGGCTTTGGAGATGTATTCTAAAAGATACAACTATGAATCTGTGTTTAGATATTTAAAAAGTGGACTTATAGGTATTGATAGAGATGATATAAGTTTAATAGAAAATTATGTACTTGCAAATGACATAAAAGGTAAGAAGTGGCTTGAAGATAAATGGAATTATAGACTAGATTACAATCTAGAAGATGATATAAGTGAATACGAATCATATGTTATAGAAAAGGTAAATGAAATAAAAAACAAAATAATGCCACCAATAATTAAGTTCCATGGGAAACTAAGGGGAAGAAACAAAGTAAAGGATATATGTAAATATGTATACGAGTTTTTAATAGATGTAGATATTCCTAATGTACTAGAATTAACTATAGAATATCTAAAAAGTAAAGACGAACTAGATATAGCAAATCAGTATTCACAAGTTTGGGATATTGTTGTAGATATACTAGATCAAATGGTTGAAATTATAGGAGATGAAGGGATACCTCTAGATCAATTTATAAAAATAATAACGTCTGGATTTGAAGAATACGAAATAGGAGTTGTACCTCCTACATTAGACCAAGTACTTGTAAGTAGTGTAGATAGAATGAAAAATACTAATACAAAATACTTCTACTTATTAGGAACTAATGACGGTATTTTTCCACTTGCAGCAAAGGATAATGGATTATTAAATGATATGGATAGAGAAAGGTTAAGTCAAGCTGGAGTAGAAGTAGATATAGACAGTAAGAGAAAAACCTTTGAAGAACAATTTTTAGTGTATAAAGCCTTAACTTTAAGTAGTGAATATTTAAGAGTTAGTTATCCAATAGCCGACCATGAAGGAAAAACTCTAAGACCATCTATAATAATATCTAGACTTAAAAAAATATTTCCAAATATAAAAATAGAGACAGACATAATAAAACCAGATATAAATAAAGATGAAGATATACTAAAGCTTATAACAAGAGAATTACCTACTTTTAATGAGATAATAAGATCTATAAAGTCATGGGATGAAAATGATTATATAAACAATATATGGTTGGATGTTTATAAGTATTATATAGACAATGAAAAATACAGTGATTTAACTAGTAGGATTATAGAGGGAATATACTATACAAATCAAGTTGAAAGTGTAGATGTAGAAAAATTAAAGAAATTATATGGAGATAAAATGTACTTTAGTGTATCAAGACTTGAAAAATACGCTCAATGTCCTTTTGCTTACTTTGTACAGTACGGGCTAAAGGCTAAGGAAAGAAGAGAGTATTCATTTTCGGCACCTGATTTAGGTACATTTATGCACAATGTATTAGATGAATTTTCAAACTCAATAGGGGAAGATAAATTATCTTGGAAAGATATAGATAATAAGTATATAGAAAATAAGGTATCAAAAATAGTAGACAAGATGATATCAAAAATACCTGGATATATTCTAGAAAGTTCAGCAAGATATAAATACTTATCTCGTAGGCTAAAAACAATATTAATAAATGCTATAGAAATAATAGCAGAACAAATTAAAAAGGGATCATTTGAACCACTAGATTATGAAGTTGGATTTGGATACGAAGAAAAATATCCTCCTATAAAAATAGTATTAGAAACTGGAGAAGAAATAGATTTAAGAGGAAGAATAGATAGAGTTGATGTATTTGAAAAAGAAGAGATCAGTTATATAAGAATAATTGATTACAAAACAGGTAATAAATCTTTAAGCTTATCTGATATATACTATGGACTTCAACTACAGCTTTTAGTGTATTTAGATGCAATAATTGAAGGTGCAAAAGAAGAGGATAACAACTTAAATCCAGCTGCAATATTATATTTTAGAATAGATGACCCTATTATAAGTGCAAAAGAAAATATGGAAGATGAATCTATAAGAGAAGCTATAATGAAAAAGCTAAAAATGAAGGGGTTAGTAGTTAAAGATACTGATATAGTAAAGGAAATGGACCACGACTTAGAAGAAAAATCTAGTACATCATCAATAATACCAGCTTCTATAAAAAAGGACGGAACTTTAAGTAGTAAAACCCATGGTGCAACTTATGAAGAGTTCGATATACTTAGAAAATATGTAAAGTCAACTATAAAAGATTTATGTGAAGAAATGTTAAGTGGAAATATTATGATAAAACCATATAAGAAAAATAAATCTACATCTTGCGAGTACTGTAAATATTCAGCTATATGCCAGTTTGATGGATCAATAAAAGATAATAAATATAGAAATATGAACGATAAAAAAGACGATGAAGTACTAGAACTTATGAGAAAGGCGGTTGAGACTAATGAGTAGCCCTAAATGGACAAGAGAACAACAAATGGCTATAGATGCTAGAAACAGTAACTTATTAGTAGCAGCTGCTGCTGGTTCTGGTAAAACAGCTGTATTAGTTGAAAGAATAATAAAAATAATAACCGACACTGATAATCTAGTTGATATAGACAAACTTTTAGTTGTGACTTTTACTAATGCAGCAGCATCTGAAATGAGAGAGAGAGTAGGAAATGCCATATCAAAGGAATTAGATAAGAATCCTGAAAGCAGACATCTACAAAATCAACTTGTTCTACTTAACAAAGCAAATATAACTACTATACATTCATTTTGCCTAGAAGTTATAAGATCTAACTTTCACAAGATAAATTTGGATCCCAACTTTAGAATAGGAGATGAAACTGAAAATGCTTTATTAAGGCAAGAAGCTATATCAGAAGTTTTTGAAGAATACTATGAAATAGAAGATAAAGATTTTTTAAACTTAGTTGAAAGTTATGCAGAAAGAAGGGGAGATAGTGGCCTTCAAGAAATGATACTTAGTATATACAACTTTGCAATGGCATCGCCTTATCCTAAGCAGTGGTTAAATGAATCCGCAGAGAAATTTAATATAGAAAAAGATTTTGATTTTGGTAAATCAATTTGGGCAGAAACTATAACTGAAAACATCAAAATAGAAATATACGGGATGGAATCTCAAATGTCAAAGGCATTGGGATTTATAGAAAATATAGAAGAGCTAGAAAAGTATACACTTAAGTTTAGAGCTGAACTTGAGGGAATAAGGAATATACTTAAAAATTGCGATATATCTTGGGATAATCTATATAGTTCTATGATAGATATGAAGTTTGAAAATTTCAGAGGGGTGAGACTCCCATCTGATACGGGAGAATACATAAAAGAAATTAGAGATAAAGCAACTGCAATAAGAAAAAGAGTTAAGGAAAAATTAGAAAAAACAATAAAAGATACATTTAATAGAGATAAAGAAGAAATAAAAGTGGAAGTAATATCACTTTATCCATTTATGAAGACGATTAGTAAGGTAGTACTTGGATTTAATGAAAAGTATTCAAGAAAGAAAAGAGAAAGAGGAATAATAGATTTTAACGATATAGAACATTTTGCTCTTCAAATACTTATAAATAATGATGAAGAGGAAAGTAAGCCATCGGATATAGCACTTCAATATAGAGAAAGATTTGAAGAAATATTTATAGATGAATATCAAGATAGTAATCTAGTACAAGAAGTGCTTTTGAGTACTATAGCAAAAATAGATATTCCTAATAGATTTATGGTTGGAGATGTTAAACAAAGTATATATAGATTTAGACAGGCAAAGCCAGAGATATTCTTAGAAAAATACAATAGATACAGCCAAGATGAAAGTGCTCACAGTAAAAAAATAATGCTTTATAAAAACTTTAGAAGTAGAAAAGAAGTTATACAAAGTGTAAATTATATATTTGAAAATATAATGAGTAAAAATGTAGGGGAACTTGAATATACAGAAAATGAAAGATTAAATCTAGGTGCAAGTTTTAAAGAAATAGAGGATACAGATACAATAGTAGGAGGGCCTACAGAAATACATATAATAGAAAAAACTAAGGGTAAAGGTATTAGCGATGAAGAGTCTAGTGAAGACATAGAAGATAATATAAACGAAGACGAAGATGAAGAAATAGATAATATGCAACTTGAAGCTAGAATGATAGGAAATATAATAAAGGACTTAATGAAAGAAAAAGAAGATGGAAAGATATTTAAAGTGTATGATAAAAAAATAGATAACTATAGGCCAGTTCAATTTAAAGATATAGTTATATTATTAAGAGCTACATCTAATTGGGCTCAGATATTTACAGAAGAACTTAACAATCTTAATATACCTACTTATGCAGATACATCAATAGGTTACTTTGACACTATAGAAATAAAAACAATAATATCATTACTTCAGGTTATAGACAATCCTATGCAGGATATACCTTTACTTTCTATATTGAAATCACCTATATTTGCATTTACTCCTGAAGATATGATAGATATTAGAGTTGAAGAGCCAGAAAAGAGTTTTTATGAAGCTATTTTAAGTTTCTCTCAAGGAGAAGATGATAGAACTCATAAATCAAGGGAATTTATATCAAAAATAAAGATGTGGCAAGAAAAGTCACTTTATATGGATACAGATGAGTTTTTATGGCATCTTTATAAAGAAACAGGGTACTATGGATATGTAGGGGCATTGCCTGGTGGATCTCAAAGACAAGCTAACTTAAAGGTATTATTTGAAAGAGCTAAACAATTTGAAGAAACAAGCTTTAAGGGATTGTTTAACTTTATAAACTTTATAAATAAACTAAGAAATGTAAGTGGAGATATGGGAAGTGCTAAGACATTAGGTGAAAATGCAGACGTTGTTAGAATAATGAGTATACACAAAAGTAAAGGTCTTGAATTCCCAGTTGTAATCTGTGCGGGAATGGGGAAAAACTTCAACATGCAAGATATAAGAAAAAATATTTTATACCATCATAGATTAGGATACGGTCCACAATTTGTAGACTTTGAAAGAAGAATAGCCTATCCTAGTATAGCCAAAGAAGCTCTTAAGAAAAGATTAAATGTAGAAAGTTTATCTGAAGAAATGAGAATATTATACGTTGCATTTACTAGGGCAAAAGAAAAGCTTATAATGACTGGTTCTGTTAGAGATATACAAAGAAGTGTAGATAAATGGTCTGAAAATGCAGATAGTCAAAATCCACTTCCAGAATATGAAATATTAAAAGGTAGAAATTTCTTAGACTGGATTGGACCTTCAATAATGAAACACAAAGACTGTAATGAATTGAGAACTATGTCAAATTTAGATTGTAATGAATCTATTCATGAATCTAGGTGGGAAGCTAAGATATGGTATCCTGATGAATTAATAAAAAGTGAAAAAATAAAAGATGAAAAGAAAAAGGATATAATTGAAATCCTAGAAAACATGGACTTTAGCAATGATAAAAGTGACTACGGTGATATTATAAGAACTAGATTGTCATTTGAATATCCATATAAAGATGCTATAGACATTCCTACATCCCTTGCAGCTACTGAAATAAAAAGGGTACAAGATAATGAAGATAGCGTTGAATATAAAAATATGTTTAATAAAGTTACAAAACTTAAAAAGCCTTTATTTATACAAGAAGATGAAGCAAAAAGTAAAATAAGTGGTATGGAAAGAGGTACTATAACCCATTTAGTTATGCAAAAGCTAGATTTAACTAAAGTAGGAAATATAAGTGATATAAAAGAGCAACTAGATAATTTAGTAAAAAATGAAATAATAACAAAAATACAAAGTGAAGTAATAAATCCATATAAAATATATAATTTCTTTAAATCAAACATTGGGCAAAGAATGTTAAATTCAGAGTTTTTGAAAAGAGAACAAGCCTTTTATATTCAATTTAGAGCTACTGAAATATACAAAGAACTAGAAGAAAAGTATGAGAATGAGTATATAATGGTCAGGGGTATAATAGATGCTTATTTTGAAGAAAATGAAGAAATAGTTTTAATAGATTATAAAACAGATTATGTAGACGCACAAAATAAAGCAGAAATTATAAATAAATATAAAAAACAACTAGATTTATATTCAAATGCACTACAAAAGCTTACAGGAAAAAAAGTAAAAGAAAAATATATATATTTATTTGGAATTGATGAAGAAGTGAAATACTAGAGAATTTTTGGAGGGATTATATGAGATTTATCCATACATCAGATTGGCATCTAGGAAAACACCTAGAAGGCCATTCAAGATTACCTGAACAAGAAATGTTTTTAGAGGACTTTGTAAGTACGGTAGAAGAAAACAATATAGATATGGTTATAATAGCTGGAGATATTTACGATACTAGTAATCCTCCAGCTCAAGCTGAGAAACTATTTTATAAAACTATAAAAAAACTTGCAAACAATGGCCAAAGACCGATTATTATAATAGCTGGAAACCACGACAATCCTGAAAGACTTTCAGCTGCAAGTCCTCTTGCCTATGAACATGGAATAATGATAATGGGAAATCCTAAAAGCAAGGTAGAAATTGGGGTATATGAAGGATTTAGTATATTAGAAAGCGGAGAAGGATACCTAGAAATAGATATAAATAAAGAAAAAGCAGTAATTTTAACACTTCCTTATCCAAGTGAAAAAAGGTTAAATGAAGTTTTAGGTGACTCATTTGATGATGAATCTAGACAAATAGGATACTCAGAGAAAATAGGACAAATATTTAGTGATTTATCATCTAAATTTAGAGATGACACCATAAATTTAGCAGTATCACACGTATTTGTATTAGGGGGAGAAGGCTCAGATTCAGAAAGACCTATAGAGCTAGGTGGAAGTCTAGTTGTAAATAAAGAACATTTACCGCAAAATGCCCAATACATAGCACTTGGACATTTACATAAACCACAAAAAATATCTGATAAATTAAATGTATACTACTCAGGATCACCGCTTCAATATAGCAAAAGTGAAATAAGTTATTCAAAATGCTCTTATATAGTTGATATACATCCTAAGGAAAAAGCTAATGTGGCAGAAGTTTATTTTAAAAATTATAAGCCCATAGAAGTATTTAAATGTAATTCTATAGATGAAGCTATACAAAGATGTGAAGAAAATAAAGATAGGGATATATGGGCTTATTTTGAAATTAAAACCGATGAAGTAATACCACAGTCTACAATTAAAAAGATGAAAGAATTACTTCCAGATATAATAGAAATAAAACCTATAATAGCCGGTATTGACGATTATGAAGAAAATATAGATATAAAAGAAATATCTATGGCTGAGTTATTTAAAGAGTTTTATAAAAACACAAGGGAATTAGAGCCAAAGGGAGAATTAATGGATTTATTTTTAGATATAACTAACGAAGAAGGAAGTGAATACGATGAAGCCCATTAAGCTCAAGCTAAGTGGATTAAATAGTTATATAGAGCATCAAGAAGTAAATTTTGAAAAGCTTACAGAAAGAGGTCTATTTGGAATATTTGGACCTACAGGTAGTGGCAAGTCTACAATACTAGATGCTATAACTATAGCTATGTATGGTCAAATACCTAGAAATACAAAGGAATTTATAAACTCATTAACCGATAGTGCAAGTGTTAGTTATGAATTTGAAATAGGTAGGGGAAGTTTAAGAAGAAGATTTATAATAGATAGAAATATAAAAAGAAAAAAAGACGGTGGATTTCAAACTACATTATGTAGAATAGTTGAGGTATACAGTGATGGAAATAAAGAAGTACTAGCTGATAAATCTACAGAAGTAAATAAAAAAGTAGCAGATATAATTGGACTTACATCTGAAGATTTTACTCGTTCAGTAGTTTTACCTCAAGGAAAATTTAACGACTTTTTGAAGTTAACAGGGTCTGATAGAAGAAATATGTTAGAGCGTATATTTGGCCTTGAAAAGTACGGAAGAAATTTAACTGATAAAATAAGAAAAAGAAAAAATACACAAAATGAAGTACTAAATGAATTAAAGGGGAAGTTGAGTCAGTATGATAATGTAACTGAAGATTTATACAAAGAAACTGAAAATGAGTTTAAAAATTTAAAATTAGAAGAATCTAAACTAAGAGAAGAAAGTATATTACTTGAAAACGAGTATATAGAAAGTAAATCTATATATGAAACACAAATTACACTTAGCAAATATATAACTAAGAAAGAAGAACTAGATACAAAACATAGTGATATAAATAATAAAAAGGAAAAATTAGAAAATGGAAAAAGGGCAATAGCTATAAATCCATATATAGAAAGTGTAAATAAGCTTGAAAAAGATATAAACTCATACGAAAATAATATTGAAAATATAAAAAATGAGCTTAGAATAATACAACAAAGTATAACAATAACACAAAAGCACTACAGCGAAGCATATGAGAAAAAAAATAACCAAATTCCATTTCTTCTAAAAAATCAAGAGAAACTAGAAAATGCTATAAAACTAGAAGAAATAGTTGAAAAATTAGAAAATGAATTACTTGAGTTAAGAGCCAAATACAATATAGAAATATTACAAAAAAATAAATTAGAAAATGAATTTAAGGACTTAGCTAGCAAAAGAGATATAGTACTAAGAAAAATAAAAGATATAGAATCTAATATAAACGAAATAAATATAAGCGCAGATTTAAAACAGAAGATATACGAGGGAGCAAATATAGAAAAAGAATATAATAACTTAGTTAAAGATAAAAAAGAGAAAGAAACAAAATTAGAAAATATTAAAAAGGAATTACAAGGTACAAAAACTAACTATGAAAGAATATCAAAGCTTAAAAAAGATATAGATATAAAAGTAGGAGAGCTTGTAGAAAAACAAACAAAACTTGAAAATAACTGTCCTGGAGATAGTAATTTAATACTTAGTAAAAACGAAGAATTAATGAATTTAAAAACAAAATTACAACAAGCAAAAGAAAATCAAAACAAAAAAGATGAACTGCAAAAGTCTTTAACTGAAATATTAGATGCAAGATATAAACATGATAGAGAAATACCGGTATTATCTTTAAATATAGAAACTAAAGAAAAGCATATAGCAGAATTAGAAAAAGATTTGGAAAATCTAAGGTATTTAAATTTAGCAAGTGGACTGGCAAAGGAGTTAAAAGAAAATAATCCATGTCCAGTTTGTGGATCTACCCACCATCCAAATCTAACTTCATCAAATAAAGATATGGAAATAGCACACAAACAAGAAAGATTAGCTATTTTCAAAGAAGATTTAAGCAGTCTTAAAAGTAAATTAGATTATATAAAACCTCAAAATGCTGTATATATATCTCAAGAACAACTTAAAAAAGAAGAAATAGAAACTATAAAGTCTAAATTAGAAGGAATGGATATTGGAGAGTTAAATAATTATGTTAACTCTCTACAAAATGAGGTTGTATTATTAAAAAATAAAATAGATGAATATGATAAATCTAAAAAAGAAGTAGATAGTTCTCTTGTTAAGTATAGAGAAGAAAAATCTAAAATAGATCAAGAAGAAGCAAAATTATATCAAAATATAGAAAGTAATAATAAGATCTTAAATGAACTAAAAATAGAACTTGAAAATATAAATAAAAAATATGATGAAGTTAAAAACAGTTATAATCAATATAAACATAAACTTCAAATAGAAAATATATCTCAAAAATTAGAGCAAATAAATATAAATGAAAAGAAAATAGAAGAACTTAGAATTAATTTTGATAATTTAAGTAAACAGAGAGAAATTTATGATGAAAATATAAACAGTATTCAAGAAAATATACAAAAACATAATACAGAATCTATAATGCTAAAAGAAGTAGGGTCTGAAAAAAGAAAACAAAAAGACCAAAACCAAAATGAATTACTTAGCATAACTAAAGGAAGCAGTGCTAAATCTTTATTAGAAAAAGTAATTGATGAAATAAATATTATAAATAAAAATGAAGAAAGCTTAAAGGTTAAACTTGAAAGTGAAAAAACACAAGAAATAACTAAAATAAGTGAAAAAGATAAAATAGAAGAAAGACTAAGGGCTTCTGTAGATCATCTAAAAACTCAAAATGAAGCTCTTCATAAATTATTAGTTGAAAATAAATTTAGTGATATATACAAAGTTATGCAGTGTTTAATGGATAAAAATATAATGGATGATATAGAAAAAGAAATAAAATTATATGAAGAAGAGTATCAAGCCATTTCTTTAAACATATTAAACTTACAAAATAAGTTAGATGGAAAGAGTATAACTGATGAAAAATACAAAGAATTAGAAATTAAATTAAAGGAATTAAAACATAGTTTAAATGAAAAAACACATGAAATAGGAAGTAAACAAGAAAGGTTAAACAATATAAGACAGGCTTTAGACAAAGTTAAAGATATAAGTAAAAACTATGAAGAAGCCGATAAAAATATGGATTTACTAAACGAACTTGATAAAGTAACTCAAGGAAATAAGTTTGTAGAATATGTAGCTACAAATCAATTAAAGTATATAGCTATAGAAGCTTCTAAAAGGTTAAAGAATATAACTAAGGGTAGATATGCACTTGAACTAGATGGAAGTGGTAACTTTATAATGAGGGATGATTTTAATGGTGGAGTTAGAAGATCTGTAGATACATTATCTGGAGGAGAAACATTCTTAACATCATTATCACTTGCACTTGCATTGTCATCACAAATACAGTTAAAAGGAAGTGCACCACTGGAGTTCTTCTTCTTAGATGAAGGATTTGGAACATTAGACAGTGATTTGTTGGAGATAGTTATGCAATCACTAGAAAGGCTACACAGTGATAAGTTAAGCGTAGGTATAATAAGCCACGTTGAAGAACTTAAAAATAGAGTACCTGTAAAACTTATAGTAACTTCAAGTGAAGCAGGGTATGGATCTAAAGTTAAAATAGAATATAGCTAAAAAAGAAGCGTCTACAGGGGGAGTTGTAGACGCTTCTTTTTAAATATATTGATCAGGGGGAGAGATGTATGTATTCCGCTCTCATATTTTAATTATTAACAAAAATGAAATATTTATACCTAAATAATAAAAGAAATTATAAAAAATTAAGTTGCTATGACTTTAAAATCATAGCAACTTATGTATTATTTAATCTTCTTCTCTTGACATATGCTTCTTCTTTGGACCTGCTGGATTTTCAATTAGTGTAGCAAATACAAATTCATGACGATGTTCATCATTTTCTGAAGTTCTTCCACTAGCAAAGTGTACATGTTTTCCATCACCAACAAATATAGCAGGACCTGTTTCATCTTTAACAAAATGGAAATGTCCTTCTTCACCAGGTAATTCAAAGAAATCAGTTCTTGTGCAGAATCTATGGATATGGTTTCTTTGACCATTTACAGTTACCTCAATTACTTCATCAGTAACGCCTGCAAATCTATGATTATGTCTATCTTCATCTTCTTCTGCGAATCTAGTGCTGCCTAAAAATTCATGAACATGAGTTTGTTCTTCTGAGTGATCGCATGACTGTTTACCTGCATAATAATATGCACGATCATCATTACATTGTTTTTCATTTTCTAAAGTGCAATTTTTTTCTTCCATAAATAAATCTCCTTTTAAATTATTATAAATTAAGTAACATTAATTATATATTTCTATTACCTATAAATGTATATGTACTAAGTGTAAATTGTATTACATAAAAAATACCACTAAGTATATTAGCGGTATTTCAAAGTATATCTTTATTTTGGATCAGCAGGAGCACTGCATCTTTCAGGCTTAATCATGGCTATATAGCATATAGATGTAACTATAAGGTCATAATTTTTAGGAGCTACATCGTCATCGTCTATCCAAACAACATCAGCATCTAATGATATAATTCCTCCATCAACATCACTACTTCCACCTGTTTGATTATTTAAATCTAAAGAAACGCATGTTCCAGCAATTCTCAATTCATTTAGCTTTCTAGCTATAGTATCTTTACAACAGCAGTCAGGATTATCCTGAAGACTAAATGCTGCTTGTATTTTTGCTATTATAGAAGCAAGAGTAACGCCGGTAGGAAGATCTAAATTTATACCTATATAGTATATTGCACATGTAGATACATATCTAAATTCATCAGGCTGATCTGTTTGGTCCTGTACCTTAACTATATCAATATTGTTTATATCAGTTGGATCAGGATTTAAAATAGTAGCTCCTAGAACTAAGGCTGATGAGTTTATACCAAATATATCTAATCCATTATTTGCTATATAATCATTATCTTGCAATTCTTGTTTTATAAATGCTAAAGCTTTAGACATCCCTGCATTACAGCAGCAACCATTATCGCCACCGCCATTTGGAGGAGGGCAGTCCCCACAGTCTACAACTACATTTATTGGACCAACTGAAGGTTGACAAGTGAAAGTATCACAACATTGTTCTTTATCTTTCCAGATTTCATCAAAGCAATTCTTTTTATCTTTCATATTTATATTATCCTCTCTGTAGAAAAAATTGAAAAATTTCTTAAATATTTTTTATTATTAATCTGGGAATGTTATTCTTCCTGGTTCAAACCAAGCTATTCTACATAGAGGTATTGCAACAAATTCACAGTTTGTACTTGCACCTGCACATACTTCAATCCATACTATATCATCACAAACTAATCTAACAATACCAGTAGTATCGACTAAGCTTGCATTTGCATCATCTAAATTTATTGTAATTTCTTGGTTAATTCTAGCTTGTAATCTTTCTCTTAAACCTGGATTACAACAGCAATTAGTTTTTACACATCCACAAGCTGCGCTATTTAATCCGTTAGGTAGTTCATCTGTATCAAGTCTTATTTGATATATAGCACATAAGGATACAACTCTATTAGGATCATCATCAAGAATAACAAAATCTATAGTAAGTGTAGTTATATTTCCACTGCCTAATATACCTGGGGCACCTGATCTAAAACCTCTTATTTCTACTTCTGCACCTTGACTTCTTAAAAAGCTTAGTGCTTCAAATATACCTTGTTGGCAACAACATAGTTCGCGTTCACAATCACCATTTTTATCTTTCCATATCTTATTAAAACAATTTTCTTTATCTTTCATATTCTTATTATCCTCCCTGAAAATTAATTGAAAAAATTTAAAATGCTTTTTTATTATTTAATTTCTTTCTACTCTCATTAATAATATATTAAAGGTAGTAAAGATTGGTGCTAGTATTAACACCAATCATTTTCACAAGAATCACACCAAGGAGATTTTTTATGCTTTGAGCAACAAGCATTATTATTACAAGAAGTACAGTTAATAATTTGATCTGATGCTATTTTCAAAACTAAGCAAGCTAGTTCGTTTACTAAAATTTCTAAGTCATTTATGTTTTTAATTAAGTTGCAGAATATGCACTCAAAAGTTGCATCTCTACATTCAAAGTCAGGTGATGCACATAAAATTTCTAGAGCTATTAAATCTAAGATTATACTTATTATCTCTTCTATTATTTGTAGAAGTAAGCATAGTAACTTAGATAGAAGTTCGCATCTTATATCTTCAAAATCAAACAAACTTAGTTGAACAAGTAGCTTTCTAAAGTTTCTCAATATACAGCATAGTCTTTCTCTTTGAGCTAAATAAGAGAAGTTAGTATTACAGAAAGTTAAATCTGTATCACATATAACAGCTATTAAAAAGTCGAGTAGACCTAAAACTTCATTGCCATTTCCATCATCATCACAATTAAAATTATTATCAGAATCATTTTTTGATGTATTACCTAGAAGATCTGATACAATATTTTGGACTGGATTTGATTCTTTATTTTCCTTTGAATTTAAACTATTTATATTTAAATTTAATCTTATTTCCATTAAGTCATTAACAACTAATTTTAAATTATCTTGTAATGGCATATTTACACCTCCTATATATTTATAACGGCATTACATGTTTTATAATAGATATTGATATAGCAGTAGGTACACTACATTTATCTTCAATGATAAATATAGTATCATGAGTTACTGTACATATTGTTCCTTGAACTACTTTAGTTTTTCTATTGTTTTGAAGTAGTAGTTTCACTTTTCTTTTGGACTTCATTAATACTTTGAAATAGTCATTAAAATCTTCAAATGATTTGCAGTTAAAAGAGGAACAAGGATTTAATACTTTTTTATCGCAATCACAATTTTCCCAACTATGACACCAATCACATTTATTTTTACTAAAAATCATATTAAGCACATCCTTTATTTATAAAAAGTCCCTGATTAACAGGGACTTTTATTAAAATTACTAATGTTTTTTACAGCTACATTCATTCTTCTTGTCACAGATTTTTTTATCAAATACTGGTCTAGTTCTTTCAGACTTTGTAGCTACGAAACAAGGTGTACATTCATCTATATCACAAGATATTAATGCTATTATTAAGCAAGATAAATCTCTTACAGATTCTTCTAGGCAAGTAATTTCTCCTATTAAGCTACATACTAGACATTCAAAGAAGTTTTCATTATCTCCTAAGAATGAGTCTAATACTATAAGTTTTATAACTATGCCTATTAATATAGCTAGTGCTTCTACTAGTACACACAATACTTCAAATAATATCTCTAAGCACTCATCAGCGTCAGGGCAAGTTATAGCTCTTACTCTATCAGCTAAAAGTCTTATTATGCAAACTAATCTCTCTATTTGAGCTAAAAAACCATATTGTGATCCTGTAATAAAGTTATTTTGTATACAATCTGCAAGTGCATCAAGTACATCTGCTAATGCCTCTGTATTATCTGTAGTTACTATATTACAGATATCAACTGTAGCACCAGAAACAGGTAAATTATCTAAAAAATCTTGTATATCATTAATAAAGTCATTTAAACATGCTACCTGTCTAGTCATATTTTTTTCCATAATATTAAAACACTCCTCATTAATTTATTTTTTTATATTTAAAAGGTTTTTTATACCTTCTGATATCAATATATGAGGACAAGGAAAAATTGACACAAAAAATAAGATAAACGTATAATAATTTTTATACGTTTATTTCATCACAAATAATGTGCAAAATAGCTGTATAAGAATTCTTATACAGCTATACTATTTATTTAATTAAAGTATTCAAGAAACTAAAGATCTGAAGAATTGTCTACAGAAATATAGTCTATTCAACAAGTAAGATTAACAGGGACTTTTATTAAAATTACTAATGTTTTTTACAGATACATTCATTCTTCTTATCACAGATTTTTTTATCAAATACTGGTCTAACTCTAGCAGCCTTAGTAGCTACGAAACAAGGTGTACATTCTTCTATATCACAAGATATTAATGCTATTATTAAGCAAGATAAATCTCTTACAGATTCTTCTAGGCAAGTAATTTCTCCTATTAAGCTACATACTAGACATTCAAAGAAGTCTTCATTATCTCCTAAGAAAGAGTCTAATACTATAAGTTTTATAACTATGCCTATTAATATAGCTAGTGCTTCTACTAGTACACATAATACTTCAAATAATATCTCTAAGCACTCATCAGCATCAGGGCAAGTTATAGCTCTTACTCTATTAGCCAAAAGTCTTATTATGCAAACTAATCTCTCTATTTGAGCTAAAAAGCCATATGGTCCTGTAGTAAATTCATTTTCTATACAATCTGCAAGGTCATCAAGTAAACCTGCTAATAATTCTGTGCTGTCTGTAGTTATTATATTACATATATCAACTGTAGCACCAGAAGGAGGAAGTAAAGCTAAAAAACCTTGTATAGAGTTAATAAATTCATTTAAACATGATACTGGTTGAACCCTATTTTTTTCCATATTCAAAACACTCCTCAATATTTTAATTTTTTAGAAGTTTTTTATTCCTTCTTATATAAATATATGAGGACAAGACAATATTGACACAAAAAATAAGAAAACCGTATAATAATTTTTATACGGTTATTTCATCACAAATAATGAACCAAAATAGCTGTATAAGAATTCTTATACAGCTATACTTTCTTTTTGAATTTATTATTATATTTTTAAATATTATATTACGGTAACAATATTTATTATTTATTTAATCATTTTCTCTAGTTTTGTTATTTTTCTTATTGTTTTTTTTATCTTTGTTTTTGTCACTTTCTGTACTTTTATTTTTATTACTTTTTTTATCTTTGTCATTATCTTTATCTTTATTATTCGTACCTTTGCTTTTGTTGTTATCTTTACCTTTATCGGAGCCTTTATGTTTACTTGGCTTGTCTTTATCCTTTCTTAAATCTTCATTCATCTGACAATTCCTCCTATTAAATTTTAATTATAAGGAACGTGGTCCTTATAATTAAGATATATGAATTAATGATATATAGTGTGACGAAAATAAGACAACCATGTAAGATTTTACATGGTTGCCTTGTATAATTAAGATATTTAAGAAATTAACCTGCTGGGCAAACGTCTACATTAATAAAGTCTATTCCACAAGTAGGGTATACATAAAAGTCATTCTCATCGATAACAAATATTGCAGCATCAGTAGCTTTTACTATATCACGTACATCAAAGCAATTTGCGTTTGGATCAAACTGAGCAGTAGTATCCAAAATAAAGCATAATTCAGGTGTAACAAGATTAAGTTTCTTTACAGAATTTACTGTATCTGCTATTCCATCTGTACAACAACATGGGCTTAACTTGCAAGCTGAACGGATTAGACACTCTATTTCTTCTTCAATTTTTTTACGTATTTCATCGGAAAAAGTTGAAAGATTAACAAAGAATCTAACTATATTACATAATGGAACAAAGCTAGTAACTGGTCCACCAAAAGTTTCAGAAATATACACTATATCTTCTGTTACCTTAGTAATAAATACATCATCTAATCGAGCAGTTCTAGTAGTTATTCTCACCGCTACATTTCTATCTTCAAATATTTTTAATATACATCTTAATGTTTGTATATTACAACAACAGTCTTTTCTAAAATCTTCACTCATTTAACAATTCCTCCCATTAATTTATATTTATAAGGAGCGTTGTTCCTTATAATATAGATATATGAATTAATGAACCATAATGTTATAAAAATAAAACAACCATGTAAAATTTTACATGGTCGTCTTGTCAAAATTAAAATATTGATATATTAAGCTGGGCAAACGTCTACATCAATATAGTCTATTCCACAAGTAGGGAATACATAAAAGTCACTTTCATCTATAACAAATATTGCAGAACAAGTAGCTTTTACGATATCACGTACATCAAAACAGTTTGCGTTTGGATCAAAGTCAAAAGTAGTATCCAAATTAAAGCATAATTCAGGTGTAACAAGATTAAGTTTCTTTATAGAATTTACTGTGTTTGCAATTCCATCTGTGCAACAACATGGACTTAACTTGCAATCTGAATGTATAAGACATTCTATTTCCTCTTGAATCTTCTTACGGATTTCAGATGAAAAAACTGAAAGATTAACAAAGAATCTAACTATACTGCATAGTGGAACAAAGTTAGTAACTGGGCCACCAAAAGTTTCAGAAACGTACACTATATCTTCTGTTACCTTAGTAATAAATACTTCGTTCAGTTGGTTAGTTCTAGTAGTTATTCTTACTTCTACATCTCTGTCCTCAAATATTTTTAATATACATCTTAATGTTGCTATATCACAGCAACATTCTTCTTCTTTGTCATGATCTTTGTCATTACAATGTCTTTTACTTTTGTTATGGCAGCAATCTTTGTCATGGTCTTTATCTTTGCACTTATCTTTGTCATGGTCTTTATCTTTGCACTTAT